>NZ_JAEKED010000002.1:0-12002 GCF_016651285.1 Pseudomonas sp. TH07
AAGACTCGTCGCCAATACTGAAGGTAAAGCGCAGATCGGCTTGGCTGGCCATGCATAACTCCCTGTGACTGAGTTCCTGATCTCTAAAGCCCTGGGCCTGTACCGGCCGGCAGGGCTGTCGCCTGACTGCGGGAATCTAGAGTGGGGAGCGAGCGTGGGGCTATAAGGTGAGTCTGAAACTCACCCAGGACTTGACCAGGCACGTAGATGATAAGCATTATCATCAACTGCAAAAAATGGATCAGGCCCCGCTGTGAGTCAATCGCGCTTCAACAATGTCTTCCTCACTCAACGAATTTCTCTGCTGCGCACGCTGGAGCGGATGGTCGATAACCACAGCACCGCCGAGGACCTGCTGCAGGAAACCTACCTTCGTGTGACCCGGGCCCTCAATGAACGGGCCATCGATCACCTCGAACCCTTTGTGTTCCAGACCGCGCGCAACCTGGCTCTGGACCACTTGCGCGCGCGCCGCATCCAGGGCAGGACCCTGCTCGAAGACGTGCCGATGGAGGTGGTGGAGAACGTCGCCGCCCCCACCAGCAGCGCAGAAGATGCGGCCCATGCCGAACAACTGCTTGAGCGCCTGAACCTCAGCCTTAATCAGCTCAGCCCGCGCCAGCAGCGGATTTTTATCCTCAGCCGCCTGCACGGTCACAGTTATCAGGAGATCGCCGAAGAACTGCGGGTGTCCCTGAGCACAGTGCAAAAGGAATTGAAACTGATCATGGCCATCTGCATCGGCGTCGCCGAACGCCTGGACTCACAGTGAGTCTTAGAACCTGTTCACGTTCCAGCGAGCGATGCTCAGCCACTTGTTAATGCCCCATGAACCAAGCACAGCGGATCGTGAACAGGTTCCGAGCTGATGATCGGAACGACTGCGTCAGCCCCGGGGGTTTGCTAACCTTGCCCGGCTTTCGCTCTCTCTTGAAAAAACAGCTGTGCACAGACACAGCCGAGGAACACCCGTGACGGATACTCACCGCGCCGAGCCGCCTACCCCCTCGGGCGCCTCTCCACAGGAGCTGGCCATGGATCAGGCGATGGACTGGCTGATCGTGCTGGACCATCCCAGTGCCGAGCAAACCCGACAATTCCAGCAATGGCTGACGGCCTCCGCGCTCAATGCCCAGGCCTTCGAGAAAGCCCAGGCGATCTGGAACGGCCCGCACGTGGCGCAATCCGCCGTCGCCCTCGACAGCACCCCACCCAAGGTGTCACGCCTGGCCCGCCTGCGACCCCATTGGAAACCCCTGGCCACGGCCGCGGTACTGGTGCTCGGGCTGTTCAGTTTCAGCAATCTGCCCCTGCGCCTGCAGGCCGACCACCTGACCCAGGTCGGCGAACGTCAGCGCCTGCAACTGGAAGACGGCTCCAAGGTGCTGCTCAATACCAACTCGGCGTTTTCCAGCGACATCGACGATCAGCAGCGCGTGGCCCGGCTGTATCAGGGCGAAGCTTATTTCGAGATCCCGGCCAACCGCGGCCTGCCCCTGGAGCTGGAGGCCGGCCCGGTCCGGGCCAGCGTGCGCGATACCACCTTTGCCGTGCGCTACCTGGACGGCATTGCCCAGGTCCAGGTGCAGCGCGGCGCTATCGACTTGCGGGCGACCCATGCCGACCAGCGCATTCGCCTGTCCGCCGGGGAAAGCGTGCGCGTCGGCCCCCAGGGCTTCGAACCCCCGGCCAAACTCGATGCAGACAAGGAGCTGGCCTGGGTCCAGGGTCGCCTGGTGTTCGAAAACTGCCCGATGAGCCAGGTCCTGGCCGAACTGCGGCGCTATTACCCGGGCTGGATCGTCAACAACAACCCGCGTCTGGCCGATGTGGCCGTGACCGGCAATTATCGCCTCGACCAGCCCCTGAATGTGGTGCGATCCCTGGCCCACATCACCTCGGCGCGGCTCTCGGAATTCCCGGCGCTGGTGATCATCAACTGAGAATAATTATTTTTACTCGATAGCCTTGGGTCGTACGTCTCGTTATAGCCAATGCAATTGATTCGCATTTTAAATGCTGATCTGCACCTATAAGATTCGTGCGACCCGGAGCGCTTTCGATGTCCTCTCGCCTCAACAGCCGATCCCCTGTTCCCTCTGCCCGCCTGCAAAGTTGCACCCTGTCGTTGCTGACCGCTGCGATCCTGCTGGCCGGCGCCCAGGCCACGCCCGCCATGGCCGCCACTGCCCCGGCGCAGTCCAGTTCGAGCATGGGCAATTATCATTTCGCCATTGCCCAGCAACCCCTGGTCTCGGCGCTTAATGCCTTTACCGCGGTCACCGGCTGGCAGGTGGGGCTGCCCGCAGAACTGGGCGCCGGCGTCGCCTCCCCAGGTGTGCGCGGCTCGCTGCCGCCGGAAAAAGCCCTGGACCGGCTGCTGGCAGGCACCAACCTGAACTATCGCAAACTCGGGAACAACACCATCGTCCTGGAAAAGCGCAGCGGCGCCGACGTGGTCAACCTGCAGCAGATGACCATCAGTGCGACCCGCCAGGAACAGGACGTCAGTTCGGTGCCGAGCACGGTGACGGTGCAGGACCGCACCCAGCTCGACCGGCAGAACGTGAATAACATCAAGGAGCTGACGCGCTACGAACCCGGCGTATCGGTCGGTGGTGCAGGCAAGCGCGGTGGCGGCATCAGCGGCTACAACATCCGCGGCATCGACGGCGACCGGATCCTGACCCAGGTGGATGGGGTCGAAGTGCCCAGCAGCTTCTTCAACGGCCCCTACGCCGAAACCCAGCGCAACTACGTCGACCCGGAAATCATCAAGCGCGTGGAAATCCTGCGCGGCCCGGCCTCGGCGCTCTACGGCAGCAATGCCATCGGCGGCGCGGTGAGCTATTTCACCCTCGACCCGGACGACATCATCAAACCCGGCCAGGACCTGGGCGCACGCCTGAAAACCGGCTACAGCTCCGCCGACAACAGCTGGCTGACCTCCGGCACCTTCGCCGGGCGCAGCGGTGAGTTCGACGGCTTGCTGCACCTGAGCCAGCGCAACGGCCGTGAAACCGAGTCCTACGGCAGCACCGGCGGCACCGGCCTGAAACGCACCGAAGCCAACCCGGAAACCGTGCGCACCACCAACGTGCTGGCCAAGCTGGGCTGGAATTACAACGACGATTCGCGCCTGGGCCTGACCTACGAAAAGTACAAGGACGACCGTGACAGCAATCAGCGCAGCGTGGTCGGCGGCTTGTTCTTCAACGGCATGGGCAGCAACCTGTATCGCGCCCGTACCGCCAACGACACCGTCACCCGCGAGCGTTTCGGCCTGGAGCACAGCTTTGCCCTCGACAGCCTGCTGGTGGACAAGATCAAGTGGAGCCTGAACTACCAGATCGCCAAGACCGACCAGCATGCCGATGAGATCTACCAATCCGGGCGCCGCGTGGCCCGCACCCGCGACACCCTGTACCAGGAAAAACAGTGGGTCTTCGACGCCCAGCTGGACAAGGCGTTCAGCATTGCCGATACCGAGCACCTGCTGACCTACGGCACCAACATCAAGCAACAGAAAGTCACCGGTTACCGCTCCGGCACCGCCGTCTGCCTCAACGTGGCCACCAACTGCCCGGTCATCGGCGGGCCGAGCCTGATGCCAGCGGACAGCCTGGTCAAATCCAGTGACTTCCCGGACCCGACCAGCAACACCTACGGCGTGTTCGTCCAGGACCAGATTCGCTGGAACGACTGGACCTTCCTGCCGAGCCTGCGCTACGACTACACCCAGCTCAAACCCCACGTGACCGATCAGTTCATCAATACCATCGTCGCTGCCGGCGGCAGTGCCAGCGAAATCGACGCCAAGGAAAAAACCTGGCATCGCCTGTCGCCCAAGTTCGGCCTGACCTACGCCCTGACCGAGCAGTACACCTGGTACGGCCAGTACGCCGAAGGCTTCCGCACACCGACCGCCAAGGCCTTGTACGGGCGCTTCGAAAACCCGGGCCTCGGCTACTCGGTCACGCCGAACCCGAACCTGAAGCCGGAGAAAAGCCAGAGCTGGGAAACCGGTCTGCGCGGCAACTTCGAGCACGGCAACTTCGATGTGGCGGTGTTCTATAACAAGTACCGCGACTTCATCAACGAAGACGCCATTGCTCCAGGCTACAACCAGGTCAAGTTCCTCAGCGCCAACATCAAGCACGCCACCATCAAGGGCGCGGAAGTCAAAGGCCGCCTGAACCTGGACGCCCTGGGCGCTCCCCAGGGGCTCTACACCCAGGGTTCGGTGGCATACGCCTACGGGCGCAACGCCGACAACGGCGAGCCGCTCAACAGCGTCAACCCGCTCAAGGGCGTGTTTGGCCTGGGCTACGACCAGGACAACTACGGCACCCTGCTCAGTTGGACCCTGGTCAAACGCAAGGATCGGGTGGATGACAACGCATTCAAGGCGCCGGACGGCCTGACCAGCAGCAGCCAGTTCAAGACCCCGGGCTTCGGCATTCTCGACCTGACCGGCTTCTACAAGGTCACCGACGACGTCACCGTCAACGCCGGCCTGTACAACCTGACCGACAAGAAATACTGGAACTGGGACGACGTACGCGGCTACGACGGGGTCGGCGAAGCCGGCATGCTCAACCCCGCCAACCTCGACCGCCTGACAGCTCCCGGGCGCAACGTCTCGGTCAATCTGGTGTGGGATATCTGATCCATCCAGCGCCTCGCTGCCCTTTTTTTTCATGGGCAGTGAGGTTTTTTTACTGTGTCGCGTCTTCTTGTTCGTCTAGTCACTTAAGTGCATCTCATTCTCAAGGACATCTTCATGACCGCCCAGGATTCTACCCAGCCTCATCACCTGCGCTCGCAACGCCTGAACCAGATCACCCACGAGCCGCACACCAAGCTCGACACCCTGGTCAAGGCCCACGCGCCGTTTGAAACCCAGGGCAACTTCGCCCGCTTCGTGGTTGCGCAGTACCTGTTCCAGTCGGAACTGGTGGACCTGTACAACGATGCCGAACTGAACAAAATCGTCCCTGACCTCGCGGCCCGCTGCCGCGCCGAAGCGGCCAAGGCCGACCTGGCCGACCTCGACACCGAAGTCCCGGCACCGGTAGCCGGCGCGGTGAGCAACCCGAGCCAGGCCGAAGCCCTGGGCTGGATCTTCGTTTCCGAAGGCTCCAAGCTCGGCGCCGCGTTCCTGATCAAGCGCGCCGTAGGCCTGGGCCTGAGTGAAACCTTCGGTGCTCGCCACCTGGGCGAACCGGCCGGCGGCCGTGCCGAAGGCTGGAAGAGCTTCGTCAAGACCCTCGACGGCCTGACGTTCAGCGCCGAAGAAGAAGCCGCGGCGGAAAAAGGCGCCCTGGATGCCTTCAACCGCTTCACCGTGCTGCTCGAACAGGCTTACGCCAGCGCCCCGGAACTGGCCTGACGCAACCTGGGCAGGCCAGGCCCGACAAGGGCTGGCTTGCCCCTTTCAGCGACTTGGGTACCTGGCTTGAGCCGCCGCCAGCTTGCCGGCGATGGCTTTTTTCAGAAAACCGACCCAGGATTAAGCCTCTGCTCGTCACTCACCAGCGAACCCATGACCCGCTCCCCCCGACCCGCCTCGAAGCTCTCGCGCCTGCTCTTCGGCCTGTTGGCCTACACCAGCCTGGCCATCGGCCTGATCGCCATCGTCGTGCCTGGCCTGCCGACCACCGAATTCATCCTGCTGGCCGCCTGGGCCGCTACCAAAAGCTCGCCTCGCCTCAGCGCCTGGCTGGAAAACCATCGCCTGTTCGGCCCCATCCTCAGTAACTGGCGCAACGGCAAGATCGTCAGCCGCCGGGCCAAGGTCAGCGCCACCCTGAGCATGCTGCTGTGCGCCGGGCTGATGCTGGCCCTGCTCAATCATCACTGGACCATGTACCTGGCCATCGGCGGCATGAGCCTGGGCAACCTGTGGATCTGGTCGCGGCCAGAGGCCCTGCCTCAGATTTCCTAGCCGAAGATGACCGCTCGTCGGCTGCGTCTCACGCAAATGCCGCGCAAGCCGATGTTCCGGGCATAGCGCTGAATGGACTTGGCGCCATGAGTCATCCGACTCAAGGCTCATCACCTGTCCCTTCGCGAGATCGCCCCATGCTCGACTCTCTCTCCATCCGCCTGAAAATCGTGCTGTTGTCCGGACTGTGCCTACTGGGCGTGGTCGGGTTGATCGTTGGCATGAACCTCTACCAGACCAACCAGAACAACCAGTTGGTCAGCACCTCCAGCACCCGGATGCTCACGGGCAGCGTGCAGAACCTGTTGCAATCCAGAGCGGGCGAACAGGCGGTCAGGCTGCAACGGAGTTTCGGCGACAGCCTGCTGGCAGTGACCGCCCTGGCCGACCAGGTCAAGGATCTGCGGGCCATGGCCGGCAAACGCGCCCTCGAAGCCTCGGCGCTGCGTGAAGAACTGAACCAGAGCCTGAAGACCGCATTCGAGCGCAATGCCAAGGTGCTGGGCATCTGGCTGGCCTTCGAGCCCGACGCCCTCGACGGCAAGGACAGCGAGTTCGCCAATGACCTGGCCCGGGGTTCCAACGAGCACGGGCGCTTCGCCAGCTACTGGAGCCGCGCCGGCGGCACCGGGCTGAACACGGTGATGACCAACGAAGACCTGAGCAAAACCACCCTCAGCCTCAGCGGTACGCCCTACAACAGCTGGTACACCTGCCCACGCGACGGCAAGCGCACCTGCCTGCTGGACCCCTACGCCGATACCGTCGGCGGCAAGTTGATGCTGATGACCACCATTTCCCTGCCGTTGATCATCGACGGCAAGGTGCTGGGGGTGATCGGCGTCGACATCGCCCTGGACTCCCTGCAAGCCGCTGCCGCTGACGCCCAGCGTGAACTGTTCAACGGTGCCGGGCATATGCTGATCGTCTCCGGCAGCGGGGTCCTGGCCGCCTACAGCTCGGACGCGAGCAAAGTCGGCAAGAACATCGGCGACACCCTCGGCGCCGACGGCAAGGACGTGCTCCAACTGCTAAACGGCAACAGCCCGCAAACCCTGCAACAGGGCGACCTGATCCGCAGCGTGTACCCGGTGAGCCCGATTGCCGACGCCAAGCCCTGGGGCGTGGCCATCGACTTGCCACAGCAGGTGCTGCTGGCCGACTCGATAAAACTCCAGGCCGTGCTCGATGACGCCCAGGCCAGCGGTACCCTCAAGGCCCTGCTGGTGGCCACCGGCGCCGGCCTGCTGGGCCTGTTGCTGATCTGGCTCAGCGCCTCGGGCGTGACCCGGCCGATCAACAGCGTGGCGCAGATGCTCAAGGCCATTGCCAGCGGCGACGGTGACCTGACCCAACGCCTGCACTACAGCAAACAGGACGAGTTGGGCGAACTGGTGAACTGGTTCAACCGTTTCCTCGACAAGCTGCAGCCGACCATCGCCCAGATCAAGCAGAGCATCACCGACGCCCGTGGCACCGCCGATCAGTCTTCGGCCATCGCCCGCCAGACCAGCGAAGGCATGCAGGTGCAGTTCCGTGAAATCGACCAGGTGGCCACCGCCTCCAACGAAATGAGCGCCACCGCCCACGACGTTGCCAACAGCGCTTCCAACGCAGCCAACGCGGCACGCGGCGCCGACCAGTCGGCCCGGGAAGGCATGACCATCATCGAGCGCAGCACCCGTGATATCAGCACCCTGGCCGAGGAAGTGAGCAAGGCGGTGACCGAGGTCGAAGCCCTGGCGGTCAACAGCGAACAGATCGGCTCGGTGCTGGAAGTGATCCGCAGCATTGCCGAGCAGACCAACCTGCTGGCCCTCAACGCCGCCATCGAAGCCGCCCGCGCCGGGGAAAGCGGACGCGGGTTCGCGGTGGTCGCCGACGAGGTGCGCAACCTGGCCAAACGCACCCAGGACTCGGTGGAAGAAATCCGCCAGGTGATCGAACGCATCCAGAACGGCACCCGTGGCGTGGTGGCGACCATGCACTCGAGCCAGACCCAGGCCCACAACAATGCCGGCCAGATCCAGCAGGCCGTGCAGGCCCTGGGCAAGATCAGCGATGCGGTGACGGTCATCAGCGACATGAACCTGCAGATCGCCAGCGCCGCCGAACAGCAAAGCGCCGTGGCCGAAGAGGTCAACCGCAATGTCTCGGCGATTCGCAGCGTGACCGAAACCCTGACCGAGCAGGCCACTGAGTCGGCGAAGGTCAGCAGCCAGTTGAACGCGCTGGCGACACACCAGATGAAATTGATGGATCAGTTCCGGGTGTAACCGCCCCAGGCACTACCGACCGCTGTTGGTCATGAGGGAACCGCCGGCTCTGCCAGCGGGTTCTCGACAGCCGCAGCAGTTTCGGGGTGCAATGCCCCTCCTGCTCTGGAGGGCCTGCCATGACCGACATTCTCACGTCCATTCAAGCTGCGCTGGGGCTCTCCCAGTCGTCCATCGACTTCAGCGAAACCGGGGCCCTGCCCTCGGCCTTTGCCGTGACCGATCTGGCCAGCGCCAGTATCGCCAGCGCCGGCCAGGCCGTGGCCGAGTTGCTACATCGGCAGACCGGGCGCCTGCCGGCGCTGCGGGTCGACCGACGCCTGGCGTCGTTCTGGTTCGCCACGTCACTGCGCCCGATCGGCTGGAACATGCCACCGCTGTGGGACCCGGTTGCCGGAGATTACCCGACCCAGGACGGCTGGATCCGCTTGCACACCAATGCGCCCCATCACCGGGCGGCTGCCGAACAGGTGCTGGGCCGGGTCAGCGAGCGCAGCGCCATGGCGGCCAAGGTGGCGCAGTGGGGCAAAACCGAACTGGAACAGGCGGTGGTCAATGCTGGCGGTTGTGCGGCGCAGATGCGCAGCTGGGCGCAATGGCAGGCCCATCCCCAGGGGCAGGCGGTACAGACCGAGCCCTTGGTGGCCGTGATTGAAAATCCGCCGACCGCGCTCGGAACCTGGTCGGGAAGTCCGGCCCAGCCGCTGGCCGGGATCAAGGTATTGGACCTGACCCGGGTGCTGGCCGGGCCGATCGCCAGCCGCTTTCTCGCCGGGCTGGGGGCCGATGTGCTGCGTATCGACCCGCCGCACTGGAATGAGCCCGGGGTAGTCCCGGAGGTCACCCTGGGCAAGCGTTGCACACGCCTGGATCTGCATGACCCGGCCGACCGCAGCACCTTCGAAAGCCTGCTCGGGGAGGCCGATATCCTGCTCCACGGTTACCGCGCCGACGCCCTGGAACACCTCGGTTATGGCGTGGCGCAACGCCAGGCACTGGCCCCGGGGCTGATCGATGTCTGTCTGAACGCCTACGGCTGGAGCGGCCCCTGGCAGAACCGCCGGGGTTTCGACAGCCTGGTACAGATGAGCTGCGGGATTGCCGACGCCGGCATGATCTGGAAGCACGCCGACCAGCCCGTGCCCCTGCCAGTCCAGGCCCTGGACCACGCCACCGGCTACCTGATGGCCGCCAGGGCGATTCGCGCCCTGGACCAGCGCCTGCAGACCGGCGCCGGCAGCAGTTCGCGCCTGTCCCTGGCCCGTACCGCGCAGTTACTGCTGGAGCACAGCGCAGGCCCCTGCGAGCAGCCGCTACGCGCGGAAACAGCCGAGGACCAGGGCTTATTGGTGGAACAGACTCCCTGGGGCCCGGCCCATCGCCTGCAAGTGCCGTTGCATATCAGCGGCTCGCCGTTGCAGTGGGCCCTCCCGGCCAGCGAGCTGGGGTCCCATCGGGCCAAATGGTGATGGCCGGCCCAAAGGCAGCCAAGGCCCTCGCCACAGGGCACTGGACGGGGGGATTCAAAGCCTTAGCAGGCCGCTGTACAGGCCGTAGGCCGCCAGCGCCGCGCCCATGATCACGGCGGCGAAGATCAGCTTCTCGAAGCGGGTGAACAGCGGTTCGCCCTGCTCCCGTTTGGCCTGGGCGAACAGCACCCCCCCCGGCGCATAGAGCAACGCCGACAGCAGCAGGTACTTCAGGCCGCCGGCATACAGCAGCCAGATCGCGTAGGTCAGGGCCACCCCCCCGATAAACAGGTCCTTCATCCGTTGCGCCGAGGCCTGCTCGTAGGTTTCACCGCGGCCGCTGAGCAGCACCGCATAGGCCGCCGACCACAGGTACGGCACCAGGATCATCGACGAGGCGAGGTAGATCAGGCTGGTGTAGGTACCGGCGGAGACCAGCGTGATCACCAGGAAAATCTGGATCATGCAGTTGGTCAGCCACAGCGCATTGACCGGAACGTGGTTGGCGTTTTCCTTTTTCAGGAAGGCCGGCATGGTCCGGTCGCGGGCGGTGGCGTAAAGGATCTCCGCGCACAACAAGGCCCAGGACAACAACGCGCCCAACAGCGAGACCGCCAGGCCGATGCTGATCAGCAACGCGCCCCAGGGCCCGACGATATGCTCCAGCACCGCCGCCAGGGACGGGTTCTGCAACTGGGCCAGTTCCGGCTGGGTCATGATCCCCAGGGACAGCACATTGACCAGCACCAGCAACGCCAGCACCCCGAGAAAACCGATCACCGTGGCCCGACCGACATCGGAGCGTTTCTGCGCCTTGGCCGAGTAGACACTGGCGCCCTCGATGCCGATGAACACGAACACCGTGACCAGCATCATGCTGCGCACCTGATCCATCACGCTGCCGAAATTCGGGTTGCTGCGGCCCCAGATATCACGAGTGAACACGTCGGCCTTGAACGCCACGGCGGCGATCACGATAAACATCAGGATCGGCAGGATCTTGGCCACGGTGGTCAGTTGATTGATAAACGCCGCCTCCTTGATCCCGCGCAGCACCAAAAAGTGCACCGCCCACAGCAGCACCGAGGCACAGCCAATGGCAACGGGGGTGTTGCCCTGGCCGAACACCGGGAAGAAGTAGCCCAGGGTGCTAAACAGCAGCACGAAGTAGCCGACGTTGCCCATCCAGGCACTGATCCAGTAGCCCCAGGCCGAAGAGAAGCCCATGTAATCGCCAAACCCGGCCTTGGCATAGGCGTAGACCCCGGAATCCAGCTCCGGCTTGCGATTGGCCAGGGTCTGGAAGACGAAGGCCAGGGTCAGCATGCCGACGGCGGTGATCGCCCAGCCGATCAGGATCGCACCGGCATCGGCACGCGCCGCCATGTTCTGCGGCAACGAGAAAATCCCGCCGCCGATCATCGACCCCACCACCAGGGCAATAAGCGCACCGAGTCGAAGCTTTTGCGCCGGTTGTGCCATCCCTACCTCTGCATTCATGAGTCCATCCGGCGTTAACGCTACACGCAATTAAATAACTTCTACAGATTTACGTATTACTCAGTAAGTCAATTAACCATCGCTTTTTCTATAAATGGCATCACAACTCGTGGAACGCGCTGAATAACCGGCGCTTTTATCGTGCCCATGTACTAAGTGCCATCATTATGATCTGTTTCAAGACCGTTACATGATTTGCACATTCGGCAAAACGAACTAGCTTGAACCCTCGTCGCCGATGAGAAGTCTTGTTGTTCACGCAGCTTGAAGGCTCTGGAAAGCGCTTTCCAGACGCCCAATGATCATATGGAAATGTTCCTTAAGTCATTCATAAACAATGGAATGTAGCAATGAACTGATCTAAGTCAGCTATTCAAAATGATATCAGCCCTACGCTGACAACTCTCTTCTCCTGCATTGGAGTCATGCAATGTCTGACACTCCCGGAAAACTACGATTAGGTGCGCTAGTCGCCTTGGTAGTCGGCTCGATGATTGGCGGCGGGATCTTCTCATTACCGCAAAACATGGCCGCCAGTGCCGACGTCGGTGCAGTTCTTATTGGTTGGGCCATTACCGCGGTGGGGATGTTGACCCTGGCTTTTGTGTTCCAGACCCTGGCCAATCGCAAGCCGGACCTGGACGGCGGGGTCTACGCCTACGCCAAGGCCGGTTTCGGCGATTACATGGGTTTTTCCTCGGCCTGGGGCTACTGGATCAGCGCCTGGCTGGGCAACGTCGGCTACTTCGTGTTGCTGTTCAGCACCCTGGGTTACTTCTTCCCGATCTTTGGCGAGGGCAATACGCCCGC